>NZ_CP031768.1:0-3320 GCF_000988745.2 Moraxella bovoculi
ATGGGAAGCTTAATCGTTAAGGATAATGCGTTAGTTGAAGCAAGTCATAAGCTAGGCGAAGTTGAGCAAAGATTGATTTTATTGGCAATCTTAAAGGCTCGTGAAGTGGGCGACACCGTAGAGCAATTAAGGGGCAAAGAATTGATTATTCATGCCGATGATTACGCTAAAACCTTTGGTATTAGCCAACAAATGGCTTACCATGCGTTAAAAAAGGCGGTTATGGGCTTATTTGAAGCTAAATGGGGGTATAAATACATTAACGACAAGGGCAATAAGGTAGTACGCTATGAACGCTTTACACAGTCAGCCCAATATGTTGAAGGGGAAGGATTGGTTAGCTTTAAATTTGCCGATGCCATTATCCCAATGCTTGTAGAATTGGAAAGACGGTTTACAAGCTATGAGATTGAACAGGTTGCCCAATTATCTAGCCAATATGCCATGCGGTTATATGAATTTTTTGTGCGACATTTGGATAAAAAGACGGGTACAGGGTGGCTAGATATTTCCCTTGATGACTTGCGTTTTCGCTTTGGACTACTGCCGAATGAATATAAGACAATGAGTAATTTTAAGGCATATGTATTAGATTTTTCCCTAAAACAAATCAATGAATACACCGACTTATCAGCCACTTACACCCAAAAGAAACAGGGGCGGAAGATTGTTGGCTTTACTTTCACTTTTAAAGCTAAAACCAAGTCTAAAAAGACCCCTAAGCCGCCCTTAGAGCGTGATACCAACACTTTTGACATGCTTGCGCCCATTAGCATGACAGACAAGCAACGCCAGATGTTCGCCACCAAACTAGCAGAACTCAGTGAACTTGGAGAGTACGCACCAAGCGGAGCGAGTTATCAAGAATACGCTAAGAAAATCGAAAAAGAACTGCTAGACCGTGAAAAAGCCGAATTTTACCGCCCGTACTTAGAGAAATTAGGATTTAAGGCATAAAAAAACGCCCTTGCGATTGCCAAACCAATTAAGGCAAAAGCGCAAGGGCGTTGTTTTTGGCGATAGGTTAGCCAAAAACTTCTGAATGTGAATTTAGGCGAGCCAAATGTAAGATTTCGCCATCAATTCGATAAATCAAAACCAAATCATTGGCAACATGGCAATCACGCCAACCGCTCCAATTACCAGTTAATGTATGGTCTTTGTATTTTGTTGGCAAAACTTCGCCACGGCTAAGATAAGCCAAAACTGCTACCAAGTTTGTTGATAGCTTGATTTTGCGTAAATCCCTATCAAAGTCCTTACTGGTCTTGACTTGTAGCATAACCATGCTCCGCTAATAATTCATCAAGATTAGCGTAAAGCTTGCCACCGCCATTGTCCAGCTCTTGCATGGCTCTTATTGTTGTTGCATTTGGCTGATATTCCGCCTGATAGCTCAGATTAAGTGGAAATTTACGAGTAGCCACCAGTTCCAAAAACAGCATTTTGACCGCTTGACTTGGCGAAATGCCATAACCGTCCAAAATTGCCTTTGCTTGGTGCTTTAAATCGTCATCAATACGGATATTTAAATTTGAAGTTGTCATAATTTAGGCTCACATTGCACATATATCTGTTTACATTGTATAATGATTTTGGGGCAAAATCAAGTAAATGTATTTAGATTGTAGATAAAATACAAATACAGCAAAAAGGCTTAGCGATAGCGACGGCTTGGAACAGGCACCGCAGGCACGGGCTTATCGCTCCAATTTTGCTCAAAACGAATACCAAATTTAATTTTTTCGATAATTGTGCTAAGATGGAACACGGTAATAAAACAACAGGCTTATTTATCATGAAAACTAACGCAGAAAATCAAAAAAAGTATAGGGAAAACCAAATAAATAAAGGGTCTAAGAGACTTGACACCTACATTGATGCTGAAAACTCCAAACAATTGGAGTATCTGGTGAAAGAGATGGGGCTTAGCAAAAGAGCCATTATAGAAATCCTTATAAGTACTGAATTTACTAGGCTTAAAGGCTATAATTTAGCAAAAACAAAAAAATTATAACCCTTTAATTATTACCGTGTAATATATATCCCAACTACAAACACATTCATACCCACCAATAAAAAATTAAAAGCCCTTAGAACGCTCTGTAATGCTCTCTAAGGGCTTTTAATTTTTTATTGGTATCATTATACCGCCTAGGGTCTAAAAAGCCCTTAAAGCGCATTTAAAGCGCATTTAATCGATAAAAGCCTAGCAACCCTTTGTTAATTAAAAATTGTTTAATTTTTACCGCATTTTGGACTATTTACCCAAAATGCGTTATTTTTTATCATGGTTGTATACAAACAATTCCTTTTAAAATCAATAAGTTAAATACGATTTTTGACGTTTTTGTATACAAAATAATCTTAAAGTGTATACAGCTACAAGCCTTATATACCAAGGCTTGTAGGTAGGTTGATTTTGTTGCGTGGTGTGTGGTTAGAAAATCAGCCCTCTGCAAGAGAATATTGAGCCCTAAATCAGATTTTATTCTTGGGTAACGATTGTGAAGTGGCATATACCCAATTCAAAATTCAATAGGTTGATTTAAATTAACACGGTAAGAATTTAAAGTGGATTTCTTAGCCAGAATGTAGCCGCCACAATCAATGCAACCACGATACTACCAAAACAAGCAATACTTTTGTAATATCGATTGCTATTTTTACTTTCTCCAATTCTTCACGACTGTAAGAGTTTAAAGATTGTGCCACATATTGCAAGAATAACAATAAGCAAAGCTACCCAAGGATATAATTTTGTTTCCTTGATGATTTTTTCTTGCTCGGCTTGCATTTTAGCAATTCTTGCTTTGCGTTCCTCAGCCTCAGCATCTAATTGGGCTTGCATTTTGGAAATATGGGCTTGACGTCCCAGTTTTTCATTTTCAAATCGTTGTTTATCCATTTCCATATCATACAATGATTGCCTTACCATGCGTTTTATTGTGTGCAAGATTTCATCAGTTTCATCAGTCATAATTACCCCCCCCCCCTTATTACCAGATAATTTCTTATTTTAGTCCATTATTCCAGTTTTTTGGATAGAATGATATAAAAATTAAAAAAATAACCAAAAACCTTTTTTATTGTTTTATTGTTTTATTGTTTTATAGACCTCTTGAAAGCCTTATGTAGCAAGGGTTACAGAGTTCATTTAACTAGGTTTATATACATATATGAATAGGTTTATATACATATATGAATAGGTTTATATACATATATGAATAGGTTTATATACAATTTAACTAGCTAAAAATATTTTTATTTTTAGCTAGTAATATGATATATTTATTTAATTGTAGAAATCAGGTGTATAT